>NZ_CP008888.1 GCF_000769655.1 Thermococcus eurythermalis
TCGGACACTTTGGCGCGTCCCTATCACTGTCAAAGACGTGCCCACAGTGTAGGCAAATAAACTTCTTGAAAGAAGTATTCTCACCGCTTTCCATCTCCACCACCTCGCACAAGACAAAGGAACCTCACACGGAAAGACGGAACAAACAACGAGTAAAGAACACCCCTCGACGTCTCCGACGTTGAAAAGATACCGCCGAAGGTGGACTTCAACTTCTCGAAATCACTAAGCTTATTCAACCAAACACTCACTACTTCAGCACCGTCCCCGAAGTTCAACGAACCGTCCAGTCTCACCAACTCAACCATAGCTCTCACCCCTGATTAGAGACGGTGAGGCACCGTCAGACAGAGCTACGGCAGAGGAGTATTTAAGCAGTGAACCAGAAAACGGGAGAATTAGGAACAAAACGGACACATCAACACTGGCAAGAATTGGCAGAACTTGGCAGAAATTGGCAAGAAAGAGCCAACACCTCAAAGAACACTAAGCACTTCAAAAACCTCAAATTCCCAAACCGATACCAGAACCTAAGAAAGTGGTATCACAATACCATAACGGTACCATAGCAATACCGTAACAGTGGCAAATTTGCCAAATTTACCAAATTGCCAGAATTGGCAGACTACCAGAAAATCAGGAATTTGGAATTTTCAGCTCCAACACGTCCGGGGGATCTTCCCAAAACGGATCATACCAAAGCATAAACTCAACCGTCTTATGCCTATCTGAGAGAAGAACCACAGAGCGATGAGCCTCAAGGAAGCGATAAAGCGGAACGTCCTCTTCAAGGAGAACGAACTTATAACCAACGATGCGCTTTCCGAAGAGGCCTTCAAGGATAGAAACAATCCGCTCCTCGGTGATTCTCTTACGAGAAAGCATAGACTCGACCTTTGACCGTATCTCATTGTAAAGCAAACTAAAAGCCTCGGAAGGATTATCCAATACAGACTCAAGACGAGAGAGCTCTTGACGAATAGCTTCACGTTTTTCTATAAGGGAACGATAAATAGCGGGGAACTTCTCTCCATCAATAACCACAAGGTCAGCCTCAACCCTATCCAAAAGCTCTAAGAGTTCATCACGGCGTTTCCCAACAGCCGAGAGAGAAAGATGGAAGAGATAACGCTTAAGATTCGTGAGGAACCCATACCGCTCAGTTCTATTATCGTAGGAGAAGACAAAGCGAACAAACTCCTCATCAAAATCCTCTGAGAAGGACCTACGCTCATAATAGTTAGCGTAGTTCACAAACATCTTACGAGCATTATATTTCAACTCGAAGAGCACATCTACATAGTCAGAAGGAAGAGAATAATAGCGGTCACCAACCCAGACGTTAAAGTCCTTGAGAATGGTATCACCAGTGAGGACCTCACCGAAAGCCTCAATTACAAGAGCCTTCCAAATCTCTCTCAGCTTCTCAATATCCTCCTCGGAAAGAACAGGATTCAAACGATACCAAGACCGTGAAGCCTTGTCATAAACAACAAAGACAACCCCAAAGTGAGAGTGAATATGAGGCTCGAAAGGGTTCTTATCACCAGTAACGTGAACATTCTGAACAAAGCCAGGGACAAGATTGGACTTTGAAACAGGAAGACCCTCTTTTTCGACAAGATACAGGACAAACTCGCGAATCGCCCGAGAGCTTAGCTTTTTGAAAAGCTTCAAAGCCGAATCATCACCCTCACGAAGCTTTGACCAGATGTAAAGGCTCACTTCCTTGGGAAGAGTCAAAACAAAGAAGCGAACAGGAAGAAGACTATTCCCAGTAACATAACCACCCTTATGATACGAAAGGAGAGAGCCATCTAAGAAGTCCTGAAGAATCAGCAAATCACGAACTATACGCTTAGCTTCTTGAGAGCCCTTAGAGATACCCTTAACAGGGTGATACTTGGAAGCCATAACCTTAGAGACATAGGAGAGTTTAAGCGAAGAGCGGGAAGCATCATCAAATTCTAAATCAACCACCGAAGAATTCACCCAGACAGAGATTTCAACATCAGAGGGAGCAATACCGAGGAACTTACAAAGCTGAACATAGCCCTCGGGAACGTCCATAATAAACCTATCACCGTAAAGAGCAGAGGAAGAGCTAACACGCTCAAGTAACTTTTGGGAAGTCTTGAGAAGACGGTCCCGCTCAAGCTCAAGAGCGGAACGCTCTTCATCAGTAAGGTCCCTACGCTCAAGCCTATGCCTAATCCAAAACAACCGCTTCTTGAGTTTATACAAATCAACTTTGACCCGACCCTGAGACTCAAACTTTAAGCGCTCAAGCCGTCCGATGACTGACCGATAATAAGTGTAAGCCTCAAGTGGAATCCTAATGGTAGGACCTCTCCCCGATTGCTCACCCTCATTGGTTGTGGATATATCAAGATAAACGCCGAGCGACCTTTGGGTTGAGCCAGTGGTCTGAGCGGGGGAGGGTGAGCAACTCGGTGAGCTACCCGCAACATCAGAACAAGACCCCGATGACAGCAAAGGATTTATATGAGCATCACTTAATTTCATACGCGAATCCCCTCCTGTTGGGATTCTAAGAAGGGGAGGCATCGGTACCACGTCCCGCTCGGTTGCCTCCCCTTCTATTATCGTCAGCACCTGATTCTTCATCAGCCAAGGTGTAAAGACCGCGACCAACTTTCTTGAGCTTACCCTCTTCGGCCAGCTTCTTAACAACGACAAATACAGTGTTGTAAGGAATATTGAGATTAAGAGATAGAGCTTTGAGGGAGGTAACTTCACCAGGGTGTTCACGGAACCACTGAAGGATTTCTGATGGTCTCCTGGTCGGCTTTGGCATCGGTACCACGTCCCGCAAATAGTAGTGAGAATCAAATCGTATTTATACTTTTCCCTTACCTCACGTCGGGAACCCAAGCTTCGAAAGGGATTTTTCCAAGAGTCGAAGGCCAAGTTCTGGATTCCACACGATGAGATTCTGGGACTTCTTGAGTGCCCTAACGAACACCCAGATGACTACGAGCGCTATGAAAAGGTAGAAAGCAACCTCTACCCAAGACCTCTTAGGCTTCTCGTCCTCGGCCATAACCATCACCCGAGAACGTGATGACCGAGATTCCGCTGAATCTGATAATAGGTTTCGGAAGGCCTCGGAACGTTGGACTCATCATCAGACTTTGAGGACCTTGAAGATAACCACTTCCATATGAGGACTATAGCCCCGATGATGATGAGGACTTCAAGGAGGGAAGGACCTGCGGGAACAGTGATGGACCTCTTAGATTTCTTTGGCCTCAACTTCTTAGGTTTAGGTTTCTCAGGGACGTCCTCAAGCTCTTCAAGATATTTCTCAAGGAGTCGGTCAGACTCAGGAACATCATCGGGAGAATCCTTAGGCTCAGAGTTTTGAGGCTCCTGGTCAGACTCAGGTTTAGACGCCTCAACCTTCTGCTCGATTTGGACAGGCTCAGACTTTGAGGTTTCAAGGTCCTTAGCCTCAACCTTCCCCTCGACCGTAGTCTCCTGAGGCTCAGAGTCCTGAGGTTCAGGGTCAGGCTCAGGAAGAACACCAAGCTCCTTCAGCTTATCCTTATGCTTCTTGAGAGACTCACCGAGAGTCTCAAGCGGAATAACTTTCCTACGGCCACAGT